>NZ_JARBWD010000003.1 GCF_030140925.1 Parerythrobacter aestuarii | reverse complement strand
GTCGAAGCGGTCACGGTCGATGGCAATGGCGTCCTTGGCACCACGGCTGTTGCCTCGGCTGCCGCAGTCCGCGACGTGCAGGCCGGGCTCGGCTACCTCGCCGCGGTCTCCGACCAGCAGTTCAGCGCGCTCAGCGGAAGGGTATCGGGGCTGGAGGCAGGGCTTGCTGACCTCAGCTTCCAATTGCAGGACCTCGACAAGGGGCTATCCGGCGGGATCGCCGCTGCGATGGCGATGGGCAATGCTCCCATCATCCCGGGCAAGAACATCTCGCTGTGGTTCAATGCCGCCACTTATGGCGGCGAGCAGGGCTTTTCCGGCTCGATCAGCGGCAAGATTTCGGACGGGATGTATGTCTCGGCCGGGATTACCGGCAACACCGGAGATGACGAATGGGGTGCACGCGTCGGCGTAGGCTTCGGGTTCTGACACTGCGACCGTCGGGCTCTCCCCTACATAGACTGCCCTGTCGCCGAGCTCGTTCAAGCGATCGCACGTCGGTGACACCGGCGACGGCAAGGTGATCGCCCGATCTGGCTTCGCACTGGGGTTTTAGAATCTTACTCAATGTGGAGGGTGGAACTGCCACGGTTCCGCCCTCCCCAATCTGGAACACCGATTCACCGCAACCGGGCAGTGCTTAATCGCTGCTGGTCAAAACATTGCCTTGGTTGCTAGTCTCTCCGAGTGTCTTGGCCAGACAGGCCAACACCGTTCGTTTCTCGGGGGAGGGCAAATCAAAATTCTTCCAGCGGCGAGCAGCCGCAGCATACAATAACAGCAGGCGGGTCGCCTGCCCTGCCCCTCTTTACTCGAGGGGACCAATATGAAGACTGCCATTCTTGGATCGACTGCCTTTGCCGCCGTGGCAATTGCGCTCGCCTATGCCCATCCCGCCCGCGCCGATGCGACAGCACCGTGCAATGACGGGACCGGCGCAAGCACGGTTGAATGTGGCGACAATTCCAACACCGGAACTGCAACCTCGGCAACTGCACTTGGGGTCAATGCCGATGCAACCGGCAATGGAGCCACAGCTGTAGGGGAAAATGCCGATGCAACCGCAACCGATGCCGTGGCGGTCGGCGAGGATGCTGACGCGACAGCCACCGAAGCTATCGCTATCGGGGCCGCAGCGCTTGCCAGCCAGTTGAGCAATGTCGCGATCGGTTTCCAGAGCGAGGCCTCTGGCGTGCAATCCATCGCCATCGGAGGTGACGGTGCCGGAGCCAGCGGCGGGATCGGCGCAACTGCATCGGGGGCATCCTCGATTGCTATCGGAACCGATTCTTCGGCCAGCGCAATTACCGCGCTCGCGTTTGGTTTCAACGCCTCGGCAAGCGGGAATGGTGCCCTGGCCATTGGTGCCTCGACCGTCTCCAGCGGTACCGACAGCCTGGCGGTGGGTGACAGTGCAGACGCAACCGCAAACGAGGCAGTCGCCCTTGGCGCAGACTCGCTCGCCTCAGCGATCGGTGCGGTTGCTGTAGGGTCGCAAGCGGATGCGACCGGGATTGCTTCTGTCGCCATCGGCGAAGCGGCGGTGGCCGATTTCTATGAATCCATGGCCATGGGTGCCCGCGCGCAAGTGGGCGGCAATTTTGCCATCGCCATCGGGTCGGATGCCGAAGCGAGCGCTGCCGATGCAATTGCCATCGGCGTCCAGACCTTTGCCGGGAACGGTGCCATTGCCATCGGTGGCGATGCGCTCGATGCCGACGCTCTAGGCGCGCAGGCGACCGGTGCCGGATCGATCGCGATTGGCGAGGATTCAGTTAGCTCAGGGCTGGATGCAATCGGTATCGGAACCGGCTCGTCTGCCAGCGGATCCTTGTCTCTTGCGATTGGGCGTAACACCAGTGCAACCGCAACCGGGGCAGTGGCGCTGGGCGAAGGGGCCACCGCTACCAACGATCGTGCGCATGCCCTTGGCCGGTTTGCCAATGCCAACCAGATCAACGCTTTGGCAGTCGGGGGCAGCGCAAGGGCGCTCGGCAGCTATGCCACGGCGATTGGCTCCGGCGACGGGACGGACTCCTCTGCCTACGCTTTCGGCACCGGGTCGGTTGCCATCGGCGGGGGCATCACGGGATTGCAGGGCGCGCAAGCCACGGGTTCCTACGCCATTTCTGTCGGCAATCGCTCAACAGCCAGCGGAGGAAGCTCCATTGCAGTGGGCCTCTCTGCCCAGGCGCTTGGCCTCCAGTCGATGGCAATGGGGGTCGACGCTGACGCAACCGCGACTGACAGTTTGGCGCTTGGCACTGGGGCACAGGCAATCAATGTCCGTGCAGTAGCGCTCGGCCCGCAAGCCAATGCCAGCGCCGAGGGGGCGATAGCTATAGGCGGCGATGGCGATGACGCCGACCTGCTTGGTACGCAGGCGACCGGCCTGCGTGCCGTTGCAATGGGGGCCGATGCGGTAGCCAGCGGCGAGGATGCACTGGCATTGGGAGTAGGCACCGAGGCGACCGGGCTAGGTGCCTCGGCCATCGGCCTCAACTCCAGTGCGCTGACGGACGCATCCACAGCGGTCGGGAACACCGCCACCGCCAATGGCACCGGGGCAAGCGCCTTTGGCGTCAGTGCTGCGGCCACGGCGCAGCTGACCACCGCCGTAGGCCGGCAGGCAGAAGCTTCGCTCAGCGGTGCAACCGCCATCGGCAACCGCGCCGCGGCCAGCGGCAACAGCTCGACCGCGATCGGCAATGTCGC